>NZ_JBBOZW010000002.1:0-5891 GCF_038008805.1 Bacillus sp. FSL R5-0439
TCAAACTCCTCATCTGTGATCTGACCAGATGCGTGCTGCCATAATAATTCTTCCTCGTCAGCTGTAAGATAAATTCCTTCAATGGCGTGTGTCGCTTTCGCATATCTCATGCCTTTTTCAAAACGCTCTCTTGTCATTTTCATCATCAGACCGCCTTTCTTGGGCTCTGCCCAAACCCGCCAACGCTAGCACGTTGGATGGCAAATATTCAAACCCCCTACCCCCGATCTTCGGGGGATGCCCCTTCGGCAGGCGCAAACAAACGGGGTTTGTTTGATAAACAGGCTTTTGGGTGTCGTGAATGAGTCAACTCCTTAATGCTCACTTCGTTCCGCTTACCGTTGACTCATGCCATATGTTTTCCACTCCATTTTTTTAAACAGTAACGCTCCTTTTGAGTGCACACTTTTCCGAAACAACACAAAACAAACACGAAACTTAATTCACCATTATTGACCCCTTGTTACGACTGATTTTTTTGCAAAACGCTCCCTTTCTTTGTGTGCAAGTGCGCTCCTTTTCAAACACAAAACGTTACTCAATTCTTCTCACTTTTCCTTTTTATGGTGTGGCAGTTTTTCCGTTTCTGCCACATCACCACATTTTTCTCCTAAAAAAAGGTGTGTCAGAATTTCATTTTTAGACACATTCCTTTCAAAAATCGCAACCGCCACGAAACAAATCACACTCGGATTTCAAACATAAAGTGGTTGCAGTTTTCCCTTATGCTCTTTTCACCTTTTCCGAAATGTCTCCAGCGACACTTATCAAAATTTTTCTCTTTCAACCCGCTACGCAAAACAAAAACATTTTGCCTTTTGATCTAGGAGGGCGTAGCGTATACCGTAGCGAATGAATCATAAAGAGGTGAACCCGCTATGAAACCCGAAACCTACCTTTCTTCACAAGACATTGCAAACAAGCTCAATGTCTCCAGCGTCACGATACGCAAATACGCCGCCATGCTTGAGAAAAACGGCTACAATTTCGCCAGAGACACTAAGGGATGGCGTCAGTATAATGAGTCCGATTTATCCGCTATGGAGTATATATACACACACTCTAAATTAAGTGGTAAATCACTAGAAGAAGTAGCCAAACTTGTAGCGACCTTGTATCGGTCAAACTTGTCCATATCGGATACCGCTACACCGCTACAAGATATCAATGTCGCCGATCTCATTCAAAGACAAGAGGAATTCAATCGGGCCATCCTAAAACGACTCGAACAATTTGAAGAACAACAAAAAAAGCGAGATGAAAATCTCATGCTCGCTTTGAAAGAATCCATTGAAACAAAAAAAATGATTGCTGCTGCTCAACAAAAAAAGTGGTGGCAATTTTGGAAATAGAACACCCATGAAAATGGCGCACTTATACACACCCCTGTGTGAGTGCTAAAATCTCTCGATTTCCGTCAAGCATGTAAAGAAGAAGCCGACTTAATAGCCGGCTTCTTCTGATTCTTCAAACCACAATGCAATGAACAGCAAAGTGCAAATAATGAATGCTCCTAAATCCATCACATTAATTACAATCGTCATCACATTCACCTCCACAGTGAACGGATTCTATCACAAAAATATTCCTCAAAACGAAGCACTGAAAAATAAAAAAAATGATTGCGGACACCGCAACCAAAAATAGTTCAAACTACTTAACTGTACTTTGCTCCTTTTTATATCTCATTACTTTTATAATTCTATAAACTATCACAGCAAGATAGCATGCAACTAGAATAATCAAATATTGAACAGGAAAGTCTCTTTGTACACCTTGATAAAGAAAAATAGCCAAAAGGACTGTAAACAAAACTATTTGAAAAACTTCTCTTTTTATCATCCAAATCCCCCGATATACTTTTACTTACATTTTATACTTTTAATTACAATCTCGAAAAATTTATGTTACCATGAAATTGTAAAACAATCAGTCTTAACTTTCTATAGTCAGTGCCATATTTAGGAGTTAAGTAACAAAATTGAAAGATGGGGGATTTTTAATTGAGAAAGAAAATAATTTGCTCTACGCTAAGCGCTTTAGTTGCATTCGGAGTATTATCTAACAGCAATATTGCTTCAGCATCTACAGAAAAAACATACCAAAGTGCCACACACAATGTGACTGTTGAAGAACTAAGTGAATCAGGAAAAATACAAAATGCTAATCTCGAAAACAACGTATATTCAGTTACATACAATAAAAACGGAAAATTATATGATGTCGAATACAATGGAAATACAGAAAATGTAACGATTAATGGAAAAATACAAGAAGGTATTAGTTATGAATACAATCCACAACTAGCAAATAGTAATAACAATTCTGAAATCAGTACTTCTGCAGCTAAACCAAAATCAGGATATAAATATGTTGGAACATCAAAAGGTCATACAAAAGAAGTAACAAGTGCAGCATCACTTTATATGAAACTAGCTCTACTAATTCCAGGTGCCGGTTGGGGAATTAATTCTGTAAGAGTTTTATTAGTTTACACAGATCACAATCTCGATAAATATATTCCTCAAAAATATTATAAATACGATTTATACCAAAAAGGTTTCATGACAGATAAATGGTATCAATACACGACAACAAGACTTTACAACGACAAAAAATACAAGAAACCTTCAGGAAAAGCATGGACAAGCAATCCTAAAAGAGTAGATTTACCAAATAGCTAAGAAATGAAGAAAAAAGCAGGCTCTTACTCAGCCTGCTTTTTTCCTCTAATTAATTATGTAATTCTTAATACCAACATGCCAATGAGCCATGACCTCAAACGTCTCATTGGCTACCTCATCTTCATCTTCTTCAATCCTGATAAGATCCCCGTCCTCGGCATCCGTCAAGTTGAGTTCTTTATGGATCTCCTTCAAGATACCACCATAGCCAATCAAACGCCTCGCACTCAAAGCATCATCCAAATAATAGACAGTATCTAAATTCTCCTCAGTCACTTCATTCCCACGTATGACATCAGTGTCCTTGACTGGATACTTCGAAATTTCAAGAATGGCTTTTTGTTCTTCCATAGCTTCGCGCACTTCTTTTTCAATCGCTTCCGCATTGATTCCCTTTTTTCCCTTGACACGCTGCACATGCACAATCGGTGTGTAATCCAATTTCATTGCACGCTTCCAAAGGCTTGTCCACTCTGCTTGCTTAATATAACTTTTCCCTGTGAAATAACTTTTCTTTACAGGAACAAGAACATGAAAATGTGGATGATATGTATTTTCTTCATGGTTTTTTGTGATCTCTAAAGCTCTGAAATACCCAAACGCTGAAGAATTCACTTTTTTATATTTCATCAACCTATTAAAGCCTTTCATCATATCAGAAATGGCCTGTTTCAGATGATCACCATCAACATTTCTGACTGTTAACGTGAGAAATATCCATGCAGGCTTATACTGCCGATTGGCTTCTTCGACAATCAATTTATTGTGATAGGCAATTTTTAAGGACCTTCGCCACGCACACATAGGGCATAACCTCACTTTACAAAAATAAGCTTGATATAATCGTAGCCTGCCCGTTTCTTTATCTCTTCTAAACGCAAGACATTCCGCACAATCAGATACTTTCTCTGCTTTTTTTCCGTAATAAGGCGCGCCGGTACGCTTTTCAAGTCCTTCATAATGAGCCGCCATAAGTGACGATCTCACCTTTTTCCCTCTCCAATCCCGCTTTTTACCTGTTGCGGTTTTGTCCTGAAGGATGCTATAATTCGATTCAGATGAATATGTCAAAGCAAAAAACTCCTTCTGCGCTAGTTCTCTAGCAATCTATTATTTTTGGTGGTACTTAAATAATAGCAGATGGAGTTTTGTGCTGTCAAAAGACCTTCTAACCCTTGACATCACTGGATTTATCGCACTTTTTGAAAATCTCATTGTTTCTATATGTATCAAGATAAGAAAAGACACGATTCTGACTCCGTCAAAATCGCCAAAAAAGCTGGCGGAACCGCCATCTTTTTAAAAACCAAAACCTCAAAACCTAAAAGACCAAAGACTAAACCAAATTTCCCCGCAGGGGGAGATTTTTTTTTGATTTTTTCCACTCCATTCATAGTGTTCAATTGTTGAACACTACACCAAACCTGACTACACATGATATTTCCACAAAAAAAACAGACCTAAAAGGTCTGAAGAATTAAGTCATTGCCCTAGAATCATAAACTTGAAAACCAGTTGCACTATAGTTATATATATTCGCTTGAACAAAAACACCGATAACCAATGCTGATGTACAAATTAAACCTAAAGCACAGTTCCTATAGAAACTCATACAAACAATCGCCCCTTTGAATTTGTTTTTGGGCGTATATCATCTTTTCATACATTTTGACAGATTCATCCACACGCCCATTTTCAGTATAAAATCGGGCGGCTTCCAAAGCTAGGTCTTCCATGTAAGGTAAACCTCTAGGGCTTTCCAATTTCTCCAAGCAAGCCAATACTTCACTAAGATTTGCAGACTTAAAAAATAAATTTTCCAGCACCTTCAACATATCCAAGAATAAATCATCTTTATGTAAAGCCAACTGTTCCTTAGCTTTCTCATAAAATTCTCGTCCCTCAATTAATTCTTTTTGATTCAAATGAATTCGTATCAATTCATAATAGACTTGAAACAACTTTTCACCGATTGGTTCCCCTTCTAAAATGGCTTGGTGAAAATACGATACAGCTTTCGTGATTTCATTTAACCCTTGATAACAGATACCGATATTGTACAGCTGCCTAAAAATTATATGCTTATTCCCTAATGCCTCCGCTTTTTCCAAAGCTAAAGAAAAACAAGTCAATGCTTTATCTCTGGTTTCTAAATCCATATAATTTCCCGCGACTACAGTTAAACAATTAATTTCACGAACCATATAAATCGAATGCGTCTTATAAGCCTTATAAGTATCATAAGCAAGAGTGACATAATACATAGACATATGTGTCTGTTTCATGTGATAAAACACTTCGGACATCTTGTAATAAAATTCCGCTTTCTCTAACTCATCAGCAACTTGCTCCAAACGTTTCTCAGCTCGTCTATAGAACATGATAGCTTTAACAAATTCGCCCATTCTGAATTCATACATCCCTTGAAAAAAGTTGAAATAGTATTCAAGAAAGCCAGACATCTTTTTCCCTTGTCCTTCTACAGCTTTCAAATATTCAGAAGGCTCCAATGGTTTTTTAGAAGGTTGAACATAATCAAGCATTAATTGATGACGGAACTCCATCAATTGAAAATAAAGAACCGCTTGTTCATCTTCTTCCATAGCGTCAATCTCTTTCCTAACCTCTTCTCTTAGAATCTCAGCCTCTTTCACATTGAATCTCTTTATATGCTTGTACCATTCATTGATCTTAACCGCTACAACTGGAGACGGTATAGCCGCCATCTACAATCCCCCCTTATAAAACCAGTTTTATACTAAATGCTAGCACAATATTTCCTAATAAAACCCTGTTTCTCCCTTGATATGTAAAATTTTCGGTATCTCGCAAACACTTTTAAGATTCTCTCAGTATCTCGCCAGCAAATTTTAGGAATCATAGCAGCAGACAAAACGAAAAAACGCATTTAAAGCCCTTATAAGCGTTTTTGACACATTCCCCTATTTCAATTACCTGAACAAAAATAAAAGCGCTCAGAATCGAATCTGAACGCTCTCAACGGCATTTTTAAAATGCACGACATGTTTTTTTATACGTTTTATTTTCATCTTGCGTACTACCCCCCTGTTAGCATAGGGGGTTCCCGTTTGGCTCTCGGTGCTTCGCTTTTCGTTGCCACTCGACGACTGCCGTCGTCTTCCGCTACGCACCTTCCGCCTAGAACTCTATTGTATCACTTTATAAGCCAATTCAAGGGCTTTTTTC